>JACPOV010000001.1 GCA_016191325.1 Candidatus Dependentiae bacterium
GTCGTCTGATTCAGCGTAGAAATATGCTGTGGGAAGATTCAGTGCCTTAGCAATGTGTTTTAGAGATAAATAATCAGGGGTATGTTTGCCAGTTTCATATTGATTCATCCGAGCACTAGCAGAAAATTCATCAATTCCCGCTGCTATTCCAAGCTTTTTCTGAGAGAGCTTAGCAGCTAGACGTGCTTCTTTAAGTCGCTTACAAATCGGTGAAGAAGCCATATTTCTTAACTCGTGATTAACAATTCCACCAGCTAAGAGAATCTTAGTTTTTTGCTTGACTGCATACTAAGGATTTCTTAGTATTCGTCTTGGGTCTAAAATTTGACCGATTATTTCGTTCCAATAAAGGGGATACATATGAAAAGAGCAATCTTAGTGATGCTAATTTTGGCGTCTACCTGTTCGCTTCTTGGAGGATGCGGGATAGTTGCAAAAGTGAGTTCGCGATTAAGCAACAATTTTTCTGTAAATTTTATCAATCATCATTAAGCGCCGGTTCATGTTGTTATTAAATTAAATTCAAATACACTTTCCCAGCAATCCAGTCTTCAGAAATTTCCATTACAATTGCTCCCACCAACCTTTCGCAGGATTCAACGTTTGGGAAGATTCTTGCCACTCTGCTGCGTCGACGTATCTCTGCGTTAACTCGTTCAGCCATATTCGAAGTGCGTAAGCGACGTCGATGTTCAGAAGGAAAGTGAAACACGGTCAGTCCTTCAGTAATATTTTCTTCCATCCATTGCGATAATGGTGGCATATCTTTTTGATAATAATCGATAGCCAACTTTAACAATCTTTCCGCTTCCGACTTGTTTTGTGCATTAAAAATAGCCCGGAGAGTTTCAGCCACTTCTCTTTTACGACTGTGTTTAGTGACATAAGCTTGTGCATTTTGCTGTAAATGAAACTGACAGCGTTGCCAAGGAATGCTGGGGAAAACCGCTTTTAAGGCTGCTTTTAACCCAACGTGGGCATCACTAATAATCAACTCAAGACCGTGCAACCCGCGTTTCACTAAAGACTCTAAAAACGTTCGCCAGTGGACTTCTGCTTCAGATAAGGAAACTGAAATACCTAAAACTTCTCGTTTACCGTGCTCATTAATGCCATAGGCAATCAGTACAGCGCTATCAACAACACATCCTTCTCGGCGAACTTTTTCATAGCGTGCATCAACAAATAAAAAACGATAACTACCTAGTAACCGGGTTTTCCAAGATCTTAACTCTTCGTCTAGTAGCTTTGATGCACGGCTAACTTCTGTACTGGTTACCTGCAACCCACACAATTCTTGTAACACTTTTTCAACTTTCCTCGTCGAAACACCTTGCACGTACATCTCAGCTAAAGCAATTTTTAAGGCACGCTCAGAGCGAACTCCCTTTTCCAAAAAAGAGGGATAAAAATCCGAGCTTCGCACTTGTGGGATTTGTAAAGATAATTCTCCTAATTTTGTTTTGAGCTGTTTAGGCTTAAAACCGTTGGCATAATCCTGTCTTAATTCACTACGTTCATAGGGTTCAACCTGCATATAGCGATTACGCTCAATTAACATCGCTTCATTAAACAGAATTTGCACCGCTTCTGCCATTCCATCAAATCCTTTCTCAACAATCAGTTTCACTGCTTCAGAAATTTTGGTATCGTTTACTCGCACGGCCATTGCTTTTCTCCTTTTGGCTTTGACACCAATGAGATTAACTCTGGCCTGCCTTATTTTAAACCCATATTATCCAGATCGTTAAGATAAGGCAGCAATCCCTACCAAATTCAAATTTACAGAAGAAACGTTACACCAAC
>JACPOV010000002.1 GCA_016191325.1 Candidatus Dependentiae bacterium
GCTGATGAGCCCATCCTCAGGCTCTAAAATATCGCCACTTCCTGTGAGAACAAGAGAATGTGTTTTGTTTACAACCGCCATCATGACATCAAGATGCGGAAGGATGGGGTTTTTGTGCCAATCCATGGCCAGATCTACACAAATACTAATTAATTGATGCGGATTTTTCTTAAGCTTATCTTCAAGTTGATCAAAAAGGATAAGAGCATCAGTGATGGATCCTGAAAAGCCTGCAACCACATCACCTTTACCAAGGCGTCGTACTTTGCTTACATTGGATTTGTAAAGCAAGTTCCCTATGGTAACTTGACCATCACCAGCGATGACAACCTCATTTCCTTTACGGACGGATAAAATGGTTGTTTCATAAGAAGAAGATCGATTGTTGCTCATAACCCATCCTTTTATTTCAATGTTGTTATGATTTTTATTTTAAGTTATCTCTCCATTAAATCATTAAAATATTTAGATTTAATTAATTTCATTTTAAAAAGAGAATGGGAAGGGAACCGAAAGTCCATGCAGCAAGATTAAGTTTGAGGCCTATAAAAACCAGGGCTTTTAGTTGCCAGGCGAATGATAATCAACAGGATTTAAATCCAGCTTTTCGGAAAAGACCGACGGATCGAGGCTTATGAAAGGCAAACGTTACCAATACCCATTTATCTTCCGTCTTAGGATGAATCAGTTCAGCGGTTTTCAGAACGTTTCCCCTTGAACTCTTCATTGACTTATTTGCAGTCCTTCATATCAACAAAATTGTGGATTTTTCAAATCTATCTATTTGTAAAATCTCTATTGTTTTGGACTGATGGAGAAAGAAGGAGCCTTCTTAGAAACCTCTGGGAGAATATTCTGTTCACCGCCACTAGATGGATTACAGCTTGCTTTTATGGTAGGTACTTGATGGTTAGGTTGATCAAAAGGAGAACCCTCATTAACGTTTTCTATTGTAAGCTGATAATTCGATGGACATATGCAGTTAGAAAGGACCGGGCGTCCTCCCTTACATGCATAATAAGTGGAGTTCTTATTGCAAGTCATTTGTATAGAATCAGCTGTATTAGATGAGGGGCAGGTTACGTTACAATCCGGTCGGGGTGAGTCACATGTTTGTGTCCATCCCACAGAGGGCAGAACAGAATTGAAAAAGGTTCCTAAGATTAAGAGTATAAGTGCTTTCTGGGCCATGAGAGCTATCCTTTTTTAAACTGTGCTTTTCTTCAATTCCTCGTCATTAAAGAGTCAGAGAATTTTGTTCTAAGACTCAGCCAACGATAGCAGCTATGTTTTAAGAAACTATTAAAAAGGTTAGATGTTTTAACAAGGATTAAAATCTTTTTTGCCTGAAGACGAAGATTTCAACCAAAAAAGAGGAGAGTTTTAATTTCTAGCGCACTTTCGCAAAGATCTCGTCCGAGCGGCCCATGATATAGTTGATAACCATTCCCAACCATTCTCGCGCACTCGCATGCCACGCATCAAGGTTAAGTTTAAGACCGATAAAAAACCAGGGCTCATAGTTTCCTGGGGTATGATAATCAACGGGATAGGGAATAATGTTAAATCCTGCTTTGCGAAAAAGAGCTACGGATCGAGGCATGTGATAGGCTGATGTCATCAGGACCCATTTATCTTGTGGGTGAGGATGAATCAACTCAGCGGTTTTAAGAGCGTTTCCCTTTGTATCCTTTGAATCTCCTTCAAAAAGGATAGGGGAGGGATCTATTCCCAAGGCTAGAAGTTCCTTTTTTGCTGTTTCTGCTTCAAAAGAGTTTCCTGTGCACACAATTTGAAGATGAGGATAGGCTCGGGCAAGTTGAACCAAGTGGACAAAACGTCCCCCAGCCAAATTATACGAGGTTTCTCCTCGGCCACGGCTGGTAAGGGCATCAAAACTTCCTCCTAGAAAGATTATTCCTTTGGCGTCATAAGGAATTTTCTCAACTTTTGGAAATCGATTTTCAAGTTGTTCGAGAGTCCATAGGCCTACAGGAACAATACCAAAGAAGGCAAATCCGCTGCAGCTTATAATGATCAGGCGTTTGCCCCATCTTTTCTTTTTGAAGACTAAAAGCCCTCCTCCTCCCAGAAGAAGAACCAAGAAAAACATATCAATATTAATAATCCACCAGCCGAAAAAGCGATAGATTGATTCAACTAAAGTCATGACGATCTCCCTAGAGATAATGGTGGATGAATATCACATTTTTTCAATGATTTCTATGATCAACAAACATTTGCCAACCATTTCTCTTGAAATAAAAGAAACATCTCCTTATTTTATAAATATGGAAAGGATGTAAATCATGAAACGCTGGAGTGATGTGTTTAGCGGCACGGGGACAATGGTTCTTTCTTTGTTGTCTTGTGCTGTTTGTCCCATGTGTCTGCCTCTTTATGCAGGTCTTTTAAGTATTGTTGGCATTGAGCTTGGGAATATTCATGAGCTTTTCTTTCCCATTATGATTGCTTTTGCCGTCCTTACCTTGGGGCTGATGGCTTATCAAATCTATGCCCACCATGGGAAATGGATGCCCTTTAAGTTGGCTATAGGGGCGGCTATTGGTATGAGTATGTCTGCTTTCTATGGGTATGAGTATCTTCTCTACCTGTGCCTCGCTCTCTTTATGGGGAGTATTCTGTGGAGTAAAAGAGTATTGGTTCATGCAGACCACGGGTGTTGTTGACGCTGTCTTCAGCTCTTAGATCTTTGTTTCTTCCTCGTATAAATGGAGTGGTTGAAGTTTTTTCTCAAGGCGAAGTCTGTTAACATAGACAAGCAATTGAGCTTTTGAAAAATATTTTCCTTCTTTCCAATAGAAAAGGCCTTGTTCTCGCAAAACATTTTTGACTTGATGGAAGCCTTTTGACATGGCCCATTCCTCTATATGGCAAAGAGATACATAAAGAGGTTCTGTGGATAACGTTGGTTTGCGGAATGTTTTCAAACCATCTCCTTTTAAGGAGGTTTGTGAAGGGGAAAAAGCAAGAGAATAAGTGGGCGTTTTTTTGTTAAGGCGCCTCAAGTGGGAAGGGAGTGGTGTCGTTGTCCAACAGCGTGCGCGTGAAGCTAAATGCGATTTCTGTGTGTGCTTAAGGGGCGCATGTTGCGAAATAATTTCGGCCATTTTTTCAAAATCGAGCGGAATTCTTTCTTCCCAATTGGGGAAATAGGTGTCTCCTTTGAGACGTCCAGGTTTTGAGCTTTCTTTTCTTAATCCAAGTTTTCTAATTTTTTTACTTACAGACGTCACGCTTTTTTCTAAGGCTACCGCAATAATTTTAAGTTGAATCTTTTGCTCGAACGCGACCTTAAGGCATAGGTTTTCCCAGTTCAGCCACCGGGGTTTTAATGGGCTTTGAAGCATTGTTTTTTTCCTTTTTATATCGACTGTCCTAATAATAACATAGCTGCAATGCAAAAATTAGTTATCACATTCTTATCCTCAGAAAGGGAAGTTGTCAATCAATTTTTTGAATGTTATTTGGCCATATTGTATAAAGGCGTGAGTGTGTTATTGTGGTGAATATGTAAGAGATCGTGCTTCAGAAAAGAGAATTACAATTCTTTACGTCTTATAATACATATATTTTATTTTTAAGTTTAAATATCGAACGTTATGATAATAATTTCAATAGTTCATCTTGAAAATAAATATTAGTTTCTTACATGTACTGTAGTAATGGTTTGTTTGTTAGTTAGGAGTGTTAAAAATGATGCGTACGACTCAATTATTGTTACTTTCTACCGCTTTGTGTTTCTCTTTAGGGACAACTTCCGTTTTTGCAATGGAAGAAGCCGACAAAATCATCCTAGGTAAAAAGGGAACACCTGTTCGAATTAAGGGACAATCTCAAGATGAGAAGAGGCCTGTCCGATTATTGCAAGATTGGGTTGGACTTGGTCTTGTCAAAACGAACCCCATGGATGTTAAAGGAGGGCAGACACTTACTGTTACCTGTGATTTTGATGAAGTAACAGCGCCAACTGCTATATCTTTCCTTAATTCCGCACAGAATGCGTATTATGAGGGCGGAGTGACTGTATTTCCTGGACAAAAAAGTGTTACATTTTCTTCTGTTGTCCCAGATGGAGACACACAGACTTGGCTCATAATCCGTGATCCTGGGTTTGATGGCAAAACTGCACTCCCTTTTGGTCTGCGGCTTAAGGCAATGGACATAGATGTGGGGAATGTTCCAAAGAGTCAAATCCTTAAGTCAGTTGATTTCTTGCAAGATTGGCTTGAGCTAGGTCTTATCAAAACGAACCCTATCGATGTTA
>JACPOV010000003.1 GCA_016191325.1 Candidatus Dependentiae bacterium
AATATAACTCTAAAAATTCATCTCTTGATAAACCTGCTTGTTTTATTATGCTTAAAAGTGTACCGATAGCCAATTCTTTATGAAATGGAATGACCGGTCTAAATTTTCCCCGTTCATCTTCTCGAAAAAGTATTACGTGGCTACCCGTTTGATCTAACTAGCGAAAACCTAACTTACCTAAAATTTTTATCATCTCCAAGGCAGAGACAACGGGGAGCGTCATTTCTACACCGGTATAGTCGCAACAACTGGTGATTCTTTATGTAATAATTGTTCTAACTCTTCTTGATCGTAAGCGCTTAAAAATCTACCGATAACGTCATAAATTTTTCCTTTGTATTTATTCTGACTCCCATGACAGAAAAAGAACTTAGGGCTGAGAACGTTCAGCTAAAACAGCAGTTAGCTGAAGCATTGAAGATGATAGCCAAATTGGAAAAAGAAAACAAAAAGCTGCAGGGTCAGCTTGGCAAATTCCTAAACGAAAATACTCCCCCTGGCTCAGTGCCCCCCTACCTCAAAGAGGAGCTGGAAGCTGCATTTCCTCCTGAAACATCAGAAGCTCAAGAAAAAGAGGATGAAGGGAAACAAGCAAAACTGCCCAATACAAGAAACAAGCGGCCAAAACCAGATAAAACTAAAACGCACAAAATAGACACGTGCCCAAAATGCAAGAGAAAACTCAGGCCACTTGGAAAAAAACAGCGGAAAATAGTTATTCATTTTGAACTGCCAAAAGCCGAAGCAATAGAACACATATCTAATGGGGGCTACTGCGCTGATTGTAAGGAGCGGTTTTATGCCTCAGTACCAGATACACTCCCAAATTCAAAATACAGCCTTGATACTGCCATCTTCATTGTTACACTTGCCATTGCGTATAACATGACCCAAAGGAAAATAGCAGAGCTTTTAGGTCGTTTTGGTATTCCAATTTCACCTGCGTCAGTAAACAACGTCTATCATAATGTGAAAAAATATCTTGGGGACAAAAAATACAGGGAGTTTGAGCAGGAGCTCAAAAATTCAATGCATACTAATGCAGATGACACTTCACACCGGCATAAAGGCAAAAATTTCTGGATTCGTCTTGTCAAAAATGCAAAAATAGTTTTTATTAGACTAAGCAAGACCCACAATAGCAAGGACACCAAAACGCTTCCACTTGGCAAGTATTCAACTACTGATGGTTATCGTGGATATGACAAGGCAGGTAGTATACTACAGAGGTGCTGGGCCAAGGTATCAAGAAAAGCCAGAAATCCAAAGTTTTACTTCACTGATGAATGGGAGATTGAACAGTACAAAAATTTTGTGGCAGACCTTTTCAAAATATATCATGATGCAAAGCATACAATTGGAAGAGGAAAAGATATTCAAAAAATGTTTGATAAGAGGCTGAAAGAGTTGCTTCTGAAACCAAGAAAAGAGGAGCGGAATCTGTTACGTCTCATGAATTATCTTCTTGAATATGAAGGTGAGTGGTTTACATTCCTGCTTCGTAATGGTATTACCCCTACCAATAATCCGGCTGAAATAGACCTAAGGCCTCTTGTAATAAAAAGGAAAATCAGTCAGCATACCTGGAGTGAGGATGGTCTAAGGTGCCTGGAAAATTTTTATACACTTGAGGAAACCTGCAAAAAACGGGGAGCAGATTTTGCTGATTTATTGAGGCACGAGATAGAAGGCAACTTGGCTGAGATGAGAAAAACTTAAGCGCTGAGAAAAACTTAAGCGCTTACACTTGACCTTATAGACCGGAAAATCCTCTACGAGCTTGACCTGAATAGCAGCATCTCCTTTAAGGCACTCGGGAAAAAGCTGCGAATTGCAAAAGAAACGGCCGGGTATCGCGTTAAGCAGCTTATGAAAACCGGGTACATCAAACAGTTCCTTACCACGATTAACATATCCCAGCTTGGGTTTTTCTATTACAAACTGTTCTATAAATTCCACAAGACGACACCTGCCATTGATCGAGAAATTGGTAATGGCCTAGTTTAGAATAGTTAATTGTTTATGCAGAAATTCGTGCCAAGACCATAAGTGATTCTCCAATCCTTCGAGCATTGCCGGTGATCCTCTTCTCTGAAAGTTATTCATAAAATTCCAGTAAAATTGAAATGTGTTGAGTGCATCATTGAGTCTGCTCTTCTTTTTTGAGAAACATTTCGTCTTTCTTACAAGTCTCCCGACTCTTTCTCTCAGTATTCCATTGAAATTTTCAACATCAGTTGTTTCTATTTCTCTTGGGTTTGGATTGCCAAAAATTATTCTTTTTTCCTTACCAATAAGGGTTCCATTTTTTCTGATTTTAATGAGCTGGCCGTAGTCGATCAGACTTGGCATAAAATGTAATTGAAGTGTGTAGGTATAATCATCATTTCCATCGGTATACATCTCAAGTTTGTTTGCCCCGGTAGGAGTTTCAATTCTGGAAGACAGAATGGAGATCATAGAATTACATGTTTCTTGCGTCCATTTACCAATGTAAAACGCAATAAAAAAATAGGTATCACGTTTTACACCAGTGTATCCATATGCACTACCAGCCTCAGTGCTATCTCTGCTTTTGGGGTTAACTTTCTTTTGCTTTTTTTTACGAATGCCCAAAACTCATCGCATTCCATTGGAGTCAATTTAAGTTTCTTGATCAAATATTCATTCATTGATTTTGCATGCTCACCAATATCAGTCAGTAAATTTCCAATTGTATCCCTATGATGCCCCGTAATTCTTTCTATGCTTCGTATTCCATTTTTCTCAACCAGATGTTTACATATCAAAATGATTTCTTCTTCTGACATGTGCTTTCTATAAAGAGGAGTACCTTTAGTTTCCATAAAATAAGTTTCACAATGGTGGCAATAATACCTCTGATGACCCGTTTTGTATACCCCTGATTTTGTTATATTTTTGTTATTTTCTCTTCGATAATATTTGCATGGATAATTCTGACATACAACCTCAATTTTGCTTCTTGGTCTTGCCATGGTATCACCAAGACCATATAACAGCGGAGAATAATAAACTATCTTATTTTAGGACACTACCCAGTTTTTATTTACTTGCGGATTTACTGTCTGCTATGCGTACTGTAGCAATTGCCATTCTTTGTATCGTTTTAGTAATTTCTGGATGCGCTTCACAAAACGAAGCACGTGTCGGAGAAAAAACTACCGTAGAACATCCCCAAAAAGAAGTAGTGAAAGAAGATACCAAACCACTGCCAAAACAAAAAATACACAAACAATTATCCAAGCAAGGTACTTACGTTCTATCAGTTTGGCGTTGGTGCAGTCATCCTACTTCCATTTATTCTTATTGAAAAATTTAGCGTAACTGCGATGGATATTGCGCTTTTGGTATTGCTGGGGGCGGTTTTTACCGTAGGTGGATATACCTTATTTATAAACGCATTAAAATATTTGAAAGCACAACGGGTAAGTATTATTGCAACGCTTGAACCGGTATATAGTATCGCACTTGCATTTTTCATTTTGGGGGAGATACCTGAACTACGAACAATTGCAGGGGGAGCACTCATCCTTGCAGCAAGTGTTTACACAACGTTACGAAAAAGCAGATAACAAGAAAACCCTTCGGGAAATTTCAAGCTGATGTAACGTAAGTCCAATCACTTATTTTATTGCCAAATCCCGTATTAGGGGGTGGTTTAGTAGACCAAGACATTACAAACACCA
>JACPOV010000004.1 GCA_016191325.1 Candidatus Dependentiae bacterium
ATTTTATTGGAAACCCGGTCAAAAACATTAATGCTGATAGTTGACTCATTGTATTCTGTTTTTACTACACGACTGCTGATCTGGTACGATGGTCTTACATAATTGTAATTATTGTATCCGTAAGTATTCCAACGGTAATTATTAGGATTATAATACCGGTACGAATTAGGCGGATAGGTGGGATACACAGGTGCCGAATAAACGGGAGTTGTGGTAGTACGTTCTTTCTTCTGATTATTTAGTACCAGCTCAAATAATAAATCGGGAGCGGCTGTATTGGCACTGTAATTTCTGTTGGCCAGTTCGTGGTCAACATAATTTTTAATATTGTTTTCGATAATTTCATTATCATAAGGTGTAGGCGCATGAGGGGTGTGATTGTTTAACCATGCGTATGTTTTATAGTTGCTGAAATTTACCGACCGGTCGTAGTCAGAATTAATAAGTTGATAAATGCCTCCGCAACCTGCCAGAGCAAACCCGGCAACGAATATTATTTGTAGTGTACGCATGGGATAATATTTAAAGTGGTTAAACAAATTCTTTTTAAAAAGAAATACGGCTTATGAAAAGCTTTTGCAAACAAACATCTTCTTAACTTCTGTATTCTATTATAATTCCGGGTGCATATAAAGGGTTATATCCACCCGGAATTGTTGTTTAGTGATGATGGTCTTTATGGTCATCTTTTGCTTCCTTTTTTGCAAGGTCAAACGATGCTGATGCTGTTTTGCCACTGCTTGTAAAAGTCACAATTGCCTTGTTGTACTTTTTTGTTTTATCCAGTGTGTACATAAATCCATCCTTGCCATTTGGAATTAATGTAATGGTTGAAGTTTTCCCGTCAGCAGTTTGAAGGAGTGCCGTTCCGGTTACCCCGGTATTTGCCATCGCCTTTTCATTTCCGTCAAGCAGGTAGGCCATCACCATCCCATCTTTTACGCTTACTTCAATGTGAAAATCGCCGGCTGATTTAACGGTGCCTCCATGTGGCGAGCCATGTTTGTGGTCCTGAGCATTAACATTTACTACTGCCAGCACTGCCAGCAGTACGGTGAAATACATCTTTTTCATAATTGTCATTTTTATTGTTTAATAATTAGTGATTTTCATGTTCATCTTTTTTCATGTCTTTCATGTCCGAAGCCTTGCCTTCTGCAACATTCATTACAAAATCGCTGGTATAAACTTTCCCTTTACTTTGAAACTGAATCCATCCACGGTAAACACCCGGTTTCTCAAATGTTGTATGCAAATCAAACCTGGCGCCTTCTACACTTGGATGCACATGTAAATATTTTTTATCGGCAAGGCTTACTACCACCATGTGTGCTTTTGCGCCGAGGTAATCTTCCAGTGTATTTACATCCACTTCTTTACCATTCAGCATCATTACACCATTAAGGTGCATAGGCATATTGGTTAAAAGCTTTCCGCCTTCGGGTGTAAGCGAAACAGAAAAACCATCACCGGCAGCACCGGTTAATTTATCTGCACCATAAACTTTTGCAGCA
>JACPOV010000005.1 GCA_016191325.1 Candidatus Dependentiae bacterium
GATTTAGCCTTTTCACCAGATAGTCACCAGCTCGCTTTTATTAAAGGACCGGACTTAGGTGATGAAGATGACCCCGTTAAATCCTTTAAAACTATCATCTCATCAACTGTTCAGATTATTGACCTTAAGACAAAAAAAAGGGAGGCCTTTTTAATGGAGGATCTCTGGGGCATTGAAGGATGGACTCATGATGGGAAAAAATTAGTTGGAACTAAACAGGCAGGAACAAAGAAAAAAATCTATGAATACGATATTCAATCTAAAACATTAACCTTTAAGGATACTCCTAACATCCCAGTTGTCTATGGTCTTGTTCTTTCTCAAAATCACAGATACATAGGATTTTTAGGAGAAAGCTTCTCTCGTCCTGCAGAAGTCTATGTTTCAAGCCTCGAAGATTTTAAGCCAAAAAAAATAAACGCTATTCATAACAAAATTGACCTCAGTCAAATTGAAGCCAAATCCCTTACATGGAAATCTTTTGATGGCCTCGAAATTGAAGGAATTCTCGTTTATCCTCAAAACTATAGGGCTGGAGAAAAAGTACCTTTAATTGTCTCCATTCATGGTGGGCCTGCAGGAGCTGAATCAGAACAATTCATTGGAAGAACTTGGTTTGGCTATTCTCCTGCGGTTTTTAGCTCTTCCGGTTATGCAACTCTCTTTGTCAACTATCGAGGAAGTATTGGTTATGGAACAAAGTTTACCAAACTTAGTTACCAAAACCTAGGAAGAGGGGATTATCAAGACATTATGGCAGGTGTGGATTTTCTGATTAAAGAAGGCATAGCGGATCCTAAACAGCTTTTTATCACAGGGCATAGTTATGGAGGGTTTATGACAGCTTGGGCTATTAGTCACACGAATCGATTTAAAGCAGCGGTTGTAAAAGCTGGCATTTCTGATTGGATATCAGATATAGCTCTCACAGATGCCCCTCAATTCATGGAGAGTTTGTTTGGCAGTTTTTACTGGGATAATTATGCTTTATATAGAGATTCTTCTCCTTTAAATTATGTTAATGACATTAAAACCCCCACTCTTATCCTTCATGGCCTATACGATGAACGTGTTTCCTTTTCTCAAGCACAACAACTCTACCAAGCCCTCAAAGCAAAAAAAGTTCCAACTCAATTATTTTTGTATTTAGAGCAAGAGCATGGTATATCAAGTCCGTCAGCTGTTATAGATTCTTTAAAGGAACAACTCAAATGGTTTGAAAAATATAAATAGGAATTTTAAAAATTACCCTTGAAAAGAGAAGAACACCTCAGTCGATGGGGCCGTTCCACACAAGACCTTCTGGATACACTGAATCGACTCTCAGGCTGGAAAATTTTGATAATTGCTATGAATGGTATGACTTTTGAACTCAACACATCCCACGGGGGTATGATGGCTAACCATGCTGGCAGGAATCTCTCAATTCGAGCGTGACCTTCTGAACGAACGGGTGAACTCCGGGCTTGGAGCCGCTAGGACACGAGGGAAAAACCTTGGCCGTCAACCCGGACAACGA
>JACPOV010000006.1 GCA_016191325.1 Candidatus Dependentiae bacterium
CCATGTTTTTTGTAAACAAAAGCAGAAGCAGAAAAATGATTACAGGTGCTATCATTCTTTTTTGTCTTTTACCTGCTGCCACTTATAATCCGGTTTCGGCACATGGCGGTGAAGATCATGGAAATGAAACAGCTAAATCTGGCGGCGGCTCATCCACAACCTGTTTAGGTGAAAAACAAACACAATTTCTTTTCAATATTCAAACGGTGAAAATAGGCACAGGCAATTTTAATGAATCAACTGTATTTCTTGGAACAATCACTGCAGCACCACAAGGCAGGGCTGTAATACAATCGCCACAGGTTGGGAAAATTGTTTCATTAAAAGTTGCACCGGGTCAAAAGGTTGGAAAGGGTGAGGTAGTGGCTGTAATAGAACAGCAGGTAGATGCAGGAACACAAATCAGCATCGTTTCACAAAGCAATAGCGTAAATGCAGAATTTGAAGCCGCCAAAGCCCAGTATGAAAGGCTGATGGCAATAGAAGATATAGCGGCAAAGAAAGACATCACTGAAGCAAAGGCAAGGTATGAAAGTGCCAAAAGAAATAAAGCCCTGTTTGATGCAAACACCGGAAAAAATACAGGCAGTTCAAAGCTGGTATCTCTTACATCTCCCGTAAGTGGTGTTGTGGGAACATTTAATTATTCCATAGGTGCAGTTGTAAACAGCGGCGAAACCCTGTTTGAAATAACCAACCTGAACCAGGTGTTTGTAGAGGCGCAGGTCTTTGCCGCCGATGTTGAAAGCTTGAAGACCGCCACAACTTTTACAACAATCTCCAATACAGATACGCTGACATATAAACTGAAAATGATTAGTGCTGCACAAACAGTAAATGCAGGCAACCAGTCACAGAAAGTTGTATTTGAAATACTCAATCCCAATGGCCAGTTTAAGATTGGAGAAAATGTAAATGTGCGAATGACAGGAAGCAATATCATCCGGCAGGTAGTATTACCCAACGAAGCCATTACCGATGTAAATGGAAAACCTGCTGTGTTTGTTAAAGATAAAGCGGAGCAATACAGCATCAGCTTTATTGTAAAAGGTGAGAGCAATGACAAATTTACTGTAATCAGCAGGGGAGCTGAGGAAGGCGAAAGAATTGTTACTACCAATGTGTATCAAATGAAAATGATGTATTTAAACCAATAATTAAAAAAATAAACAACATGAGAAAACTATTAATGATGGTTTCGCTGCTGATATCCGGTGTTGCAGCATTTTCGCAAACAGGCGACAAAGAAGCTGTGAAGAATGTACTGAACAGCTATAAAAAAGCAATTGAAAAATTAGACACTACCGGTGTAGTAAATCTTTTTGTAAAAGATTCAAAAGTATATGAACAGGCAAGTGATGAAGGAACCATCGGGCACTACCTTGAACACCATCTGGGCCCGGAACTAAAAGAGTTTAAATCCTTCACCTTTAGCGATTATAAAGTTGATGTAACCGTTACACGTGAATATGCCTTTTCAACCGAGACATATATCTACACTATTGTATTGGCAAAAGATGGTAAAGAAATAAAAAGCCAGGGCGTAGCTACATCTGTATTGCAAAAAACAAAAGATGGATGGAAGATTTTACAAACACATTCATCATTCAGAAAAGCAAAATAAATTTTAAACATAAAACTTATAACCAATGAAACAGTTGAAAATTTTTCTTTTAATGGCAGTAGCAGTGATTTCCTTCAACGCAGTAAATGCACAAAAACCAAAGGTAAAACCCAATAAAGTGGCGGAAGATACAATGGCCTATCAATGCCCCATGAAATGTGAAGGCGATAAAACATACAGCCAGGCTGGCAAATGCCCAAAGTGCGGTATGAATTTAAAAGCTGTAGCAAAACCGGCAGTGGCAGCAGCCTATCAATGCCCTATGAAATGCGAAGGAGATAAAACATACGACAAAGCAGGCAAATGCCC
>JACPOV010000007.1 GCA_016191325.1 Candidatus Dependentiae bacterium
GGCAAACTTAAAAAATTAGGGTTTACCCTTATAAACACATTCTCATACCTCTTTTCTTAATCTTCCTACCGGAATATCCAATTGCTCGCGGTATTTGGCAACGGTGCTGCGGGCAGCGGTAAATTTAGTTCTTGTCATTTGCTTTTAGTTTTAATTATTAATGATTTCAACTTCACGGGTCTTCGATAGGATGGGCAGTTTTTGCCTCAGAAATTTATAATTTTATAATGCTTTTTATTTGGTATATTTATTTAAGAACTATTTATATGAGAGTTTTCTCTTTACTTTTTTCAATCTTAGCCTTTTCATTGGGTGCTCAAAACTATCAATGGGCTGTTAGCGATACCACTTACCAATTGTCGAGTGGAACAAGTATTGCGGTAGATAGTACCGGTAATATTGCAGTATCGCAAACGCTGGGTGATGATAAAAATATAGATGTGGTTAAGTATGATGCTAATCAAAATGTGTTATGGAGAAAGCGCATTTATAGTTTTCTCATCGATTATTCAGACGTGGCAATGGACCAGCAAGGCAACGTTTATTTTTCGGCTAGTTTTTTTACTTATGTTAACATTGATGGGACTCAATATAATACACCTTACTCTGGTTGTGTTCGTATGGTATTAGTAAAGTTTAACGCACAGGGGGTCGTACAGTGGGTTAAACAATCAACGGGGTGCGATGCGGGCGCAAGGGCTTTAACAGTTGATTTCAACTCCAACGTATATGTTATGGGCGGTGTCGGACCTAGTGGCCCGGTTAATTTTGATAGTCTATCAGCTAATCCTGGTCTTTTTGTAGTTAAATATAACAAAAATGGCGTGGTCCAATGGGTTCGTTCATCGGTAAATGGAGATGGAAGCAGCGGTGACGGTCCTAAAATAAAGGCCTCCAAAAGCGGTAATATTTATATTGCAGGTTTACTGGGCGGTGCAACAGCATTTGGAACTCATTCTGTCTCTACCTCTGGTGATTTTGATGTATATATTGCTAAACTTGATTCTGCGGGTAACTGGCTTTGGGCCAAACGTGGAGGCGGCATATACGAAGAATGGCTTTACGGATTAGATGTTGATGATAACGATAACGCTCAAATAACCGGCTATTTTCACAGCCCTACTGCAACATTTGGCAACACCTCCATAACAAACACTACTGTAGAAGATTACTTTTTAGCAAAATATGATAGTAACGGTAATGAGTTGTGGGCTAAAGGAGGTGCTAAAATGTGGCAGGGTAATAGTTTTTGTGTAGATGCTGTAGGTAACTCTTACATGGTTTCATACGGTACATTTTTAAGGAAACATGATTTTAATGGCTCCTATATGTGGCATACCTTAAAAAATATTCATAATGGCCGCATGGTGTCTGATAAGAAAGGCAGTGTTTACATTACTGGAAATCTAAAAGTACCTGCTACATTTGGCTCTACTACAATCAATCCAATAAAAATGCAGCAAATGTTCGTTGCAAAATTGTATGATCCTTCACCTGTTGTTACAAAGCTGTCAGAAATGAATAAACATTCTTTAATTGAATTATACCCAAACCCGGCGCAGGATTACTTTTATATTGCATCCGATGCTACAGATAAAGTTTTACTACGAATAACTAATCCATTAGGACAGCTAGTGCATTCTGAACTTGTAAATACTAGTGAGAGACCCGCTCAAAAAATCAACGTGGCACATCTTTCAAAAGGTTTGTACATTGCAGAAGTATTTGATAGCAGAAGTAAAGAGATTTTGCAGACTAAAAAACTGATTGTAAATTAAACAAGATGTCAAAGAACAGTTAAGTACGTCGAAATACCGCACCGTTTGAGA
>JACPOV010000009.1 GCA_016191325.1 Candidatus Dependentiae bacterium
ATGTCCACGAAATTAAAATCAGTAACTAAAAATGGTCTAAAATAAGGATATTTTACTACTGCGGGCAAAGAAAATGAAAATTGTATCAGCTCACAAAACTGAGTACAAAAGTGGATAAATATCCTTGTTTTGCAAGGGTATTATTGGTAAAATAGGTATACACATGAGAGGCCATTTATCGAAGGAGATCAGACTGGGGATGTCGGTCGCGAGATTGAAAAGAAGTGTAGGGCGGTACCGGCAAAAGATCAGGGAGCAGGTAGCGTTGCTCAAGGAAAAAGACCGAACGATCGCCGCATTGAAAGAAAAACTCGTCGACAAGGAAGAACAGCGCAAGGAGTTGCTCTCCTATTTATCTTTGAATTACGAAACTCCCTTTTTCCCTCATTTTCATATAAAATAGAACAGGCACCGGTAAAGGTGCCTGAACTATGAAAACGAAGATTCAAATCTTCAATAACATGATAGCAAAAGTTCAGTTCTTCTTCAAACAATTAAAATTGAAAATCATAAAAAGCACTGGTCGACCATTAGCAGTAAGCCCCGAAGAAACGATAGCTCTTTCACTCTTCAAACAATCACAAGGCATCAAAACCAAGAAATCAGTCTGGGAAATATTCAATCTGAAATGCAGTTACAAAACTCTTGTGGTGAACATGAATCGATTGGCAATTTACGCATTCCTCATCCTCCAATCAATTCTCAAATGGAATCAGAAATATGCGCACATTGTAAAACACACAGACTCTACCGACATTTCAGTTTGTCTTACCAAGAATGCTAGTCGCCACAGAACCATGAGTGCCTATGCTAATTGGGCACATGGTCCAAAAGGCTGGTATTACGGGCTTAAAATGAGTATTACCACTGATTTGAGAGGGAATCTTCTTGTGGTTAGTCTAGGATCAGGCAACTCCAATGACAGAACAACTTTCAAGGAAATGAACAAAGATATGATGGGAATATTCATTGCTGACGCTGGTTACCTTTCAAAGGATCTTGAACGAGACTTCTTCATTGAAAACAAACGAATCCTGTTTGCCAAACCGAGAGCTAACATGAAAAAGATTGCTACTGAATTCCAGAACATGCTGTATGACACACGTATGTTAATCGAACTCAACTTCAGGAACTTGAAAATGTTCTATGGACTTGAAACCTCTCTCCCAAAATCAGTTGATGGTTACTTAGGAAACTATGTCTACTCAATTCTGGGCTATGTGCTTGCCTAGAGAAATTGTTTGAATGAAAGACTCACTTTTGCTCTAAAACACAGTTAACTGTGGTTGTTTGGCATGGAAAAATTATCGACAGGTTGAGGAGTTTTGTAATTCATAGTGATGTATGGTTGATATTGAGCGAAGCTTCAGATTTTTCCTGATTTCTTCAAGCGAAGGAGCAAAGTCATTTTTCGCGCTATATTTTTTTACAAACTGAAGAACCTCTTTTTGTTTTGGGGTGATTGTATTCATACTTAAATTATATCACTTGCATACCGAAACAAAACCGAAAGTTATCCACAGTTGCTTTTTGATTGCCGGTAGGATAAAA
>JACPOV010000010.1 GCA_016191325.1 Candidatus Dependentiae bacterium
TGAAGGAGATGGAGAGGTCAGGGATTTTCCTGGAAATTATTCGCAATACAGGCAATGGCAAAAAGAAAAGGAAATCATTGCGGCAGAAGAAAAAAGTTCAGAAGCTTCAAGGCAGGCTCCTGCTCACAATCAGAAGCGGAAACTGGGTTACAAAGAACAAAGAGAATTTGAAATGCTTGAAAAAGAACTGGAAAGCCTCGAAAAAGAAAAAAAAGAAATATCAGAAAAGCTTTCCTCTGCCAACATGCCTTTTGAAGAATTACAAAAATTATCCGGCCGAATTGCAGAAATCACTATCCTCATTGATCAAAAAGAATTGCGCTGGCTGGAATTGAGTGAATAACTTCGTAATGGGTGCATTTCAAATTGTCGCTAACCCTAATGCCAAATTCTTATGCTTTCTACTGTGACTTATATGTTTGTTTTTTAAAAGTTCTTTGAAAGAGTGATGCTGTAAAAATAATCAACTTTGAAGGTAAGGAGGATAGCTGTTTATGGTACATAGATACCGTCACATAGTATCTTCTCCGTCAAGTTGAGTTCGGGGTATAACTTGGCACTTGATGCCGCATTAATGATAAGACTGAACGATGCTTGATTATTTACTAACTCATTAAAATTTCAGTTATGCAAGCAAATGGATTTTTAGGCATTGATGTCAGCAAAGGATATGCTGATTTTCTTTTGCTGGATCAGCACAAGCAAGTAATGGAAGAGAGCTTTCAGTTGCAGGATAACAAAGCTGGCAGGAGCCAATTGGGAGAGTTGATAGAAAAATGGTTTTCTATGGGATTGGAGATGTTGTATTGTGGAGTGGAGAGCACCGGAGGCTATGAGAACAATTGGTATCATTATTTAAAAACCTTGTCGCAGCATTTGAATTTAAAAGTAGCCAGGCTGAATGCAAAAGCAGTGAAAGCAGTAAGTGATGCATCCTTAAAAAGAACCATCACTGACGAGGTGAGTGCAGAAAATATTGCAGGTTATCTGATCGGCTTTCCCGAAAAGATTGATTATGGAAAATGTGGAGTTCAACAAACCAGGATCCAGTTCCAGGAAGGTCGCAAGCAATACACTTATGTTCGCATGTTGCAAAAACAAAAAGTGCAATTAACCAATCAACTGGAAAAACTGTTGTATCAGTATTTTTCAGAAGTGCTTGTGTATTGTCGCCACCGAGTGCCGGGGTGGTTACTAAGAATGTTAAGCAGTTATCCTTGTGCTGCATCTGTAGTCAGAGCCGGTGAAAAGAAATTATCATCCATAAAAGGTATCAGTATAGATAAAGCAAAAGCATTGATTCAGAAAGCAACACTTAGCGAACAAGCGGTTAGCAAACAGATCGGGCATGTAATTGCAGCAACCAGTAAAGAAATTTTGCATAAGGATCAATTGCTCAAGGCAGAAAAAAATTTTCTTGTAGAAATGAACCGGGAAAGTGAAGATGTAAAACTGTTAATCAGCATTCCCTGCATTGGAGAAGAAAGTGCAGTAGCATTGATGATGGAGATAGAAAATATTGGCCGCTTTGAATTGGCAAAAAAATTAACCGCCTATTTTGGAGTTCATCCTACCTACAAGCAAAGTGGTGATGGCATATGGGCAACCCACATGAGCAAGAAAGGAAGATCAGAGGTGAGGGCAGTTTTATACATGGCTGCTATGACAGGCATCAGGCATAATGTGATCTTAAAACAAATCTATACCCGCTTCAGAGCAAAAGGTATGAAACATTATCAGGCCATGGGAGTAGTAATGCACAAATTGCTTCGCATCATTTATGGTGTGCTAAAAACTAAAACAAAATTTGATGCAGCAATAGATCAAAAAAATATGGAACAGGCCGAAGAAAAACAAAAGCAAAATCAACAAAAGATCAAAGAATCAAAAGAAATTAAACAGCAAAAAAAGCAT
This sequence comes from Candidatus Dependentiae bacterium, assembly GCA_016191325.1. Taxonomy (NCBI): domain Bacteria; species Candidatus Babelota bacterium. Next base: position 1,915 of record JACPOV010000010.1, read on the forward strand.
AGGTATCAGTCGGCAACACCACAAGATGAATCTATATCCCGAAGAGCAGCACAAAAAAGAAAGAAGCAGGCAGCGTCCCAAGCTTCATAACGAAGAAAATACGGGCTTACTGTCTGCTCCATGTCAAACATATAAAATTTGTTTGAAAAAGATTTGGATTTTAACGGTATAACTATGTGGTAAAAAAATCCTGAACCACATAGGCAGATAAGGCACATTAGGATAAGACATAGATGAGCAATTCAAAAAGCGACAA
>JACPOV010000011.1 GCA_016191325.1 Candidatus Dependentiae bacterium
GTTAAGCAAAAGGGATCAAAGAAATTGGCTCAAAACAATGTAGTGTTTTTATTACTCCTTAGATTAAGTTTTTAATGGTACTGGTATTATATGGCTAAATAAAGGTTCTGTCAAGCGAATTGGGCTCTACAAATTAGAACTCCCCTCTCCCGATTGTGGGAGAGGGGTCGGGGGTGAGCGCTTAATTCTCATTAGATATGCGACAAATGTTAAGATTTAGGTAATATTCATAAGCCTAAAACTAACATATGTCCTTACAAACTGTTTCTTTGATAGAACTGGCGTGGGAGCTTTACTCTTGTAAGCTCAAACCAGACCAGATTGCAGTTAAGATTAAGAAGGACCGCGCCACTGTATATCGTTGGATTTCTGGAATCAAACAGTGTGGTATCAGAAGATTTTTGCATAAGTACCAGAACTCCAAGAAAGGACGAAGACAGAAGCGTAAAACTGATCCAATCATGAAAGCTCGCATCTATGCTATTAGAGAAAAGTATCATCAATGCTGCGGGGAGAAGATTAAATACTGGATGAGACATGATTATGGGATTGATATTGCCCTTTGTACGATTTACCGAGTGCTTGGACAAAAATATCGGTTAAGGTCAGAATGGAAGAGAAATCTAAAGCGAGGACCGGTCCCGAAAGCGAGTGCTCCCAGGAAGGTCATCCAGAACGATACGGTAGACTTTGGCGGGTTATTCGCATACACAGCCATAGATATCTTCGGTAGAGACGCTCAAGTCATTATGAGTACCGGCATTCAAGCTTCCGATGGAGCCAGGGCGTTAAAACAACAGATGAGATACTTTGAGTTCTGTGATCTGCTCCAAAGAGACGGCGGCTCGGAGTTTGAAAAAGAATGGGAACAAACAGCTAGACAATATTGCCACAAGATCAGAACTTCCCGCCCTTACCGGAAGAATGAACAAGCTTACATTGAATCATTTAATCGAACCCTTAGAAAAGAGTGCTTGGGTTGGAGAAACTACAAGAAAAAAGATCTTAGACTAGTCCAACAGAAAGTCAATCAATTCCTAGACTTCTACAACAATACCAGACCTCATTTATCATTAAATCTTATGAGTCCTAAACAGTATTTGTCGCATTTGCGATGAGAGATACCGGAGTGTTGACCTACAGCCTTGATTTTGTTATACTGTTTCAGCACTAATTTTTTACCCAGTAGTGAAATTTAATATTTATTTCTTCGCAATAAATTAAAAAGTCTCTACGGGGCAAATGTCAGTCAATTAAATTTCTACTACTGGGATGTTAACTATCCGCTTACAACGCACCGGGGCGAAAAATCA
>JACPOV010000012.1 GCA_016191325.1 Candidatus Dependentiae bacterium
TAATATCCTTAATTAAACTTTCGGCTGATTTTTTGTTTGAATTTGTTTCCATTTTCTTTCTGTTTTTACATTAGTTAAACTTAAGAAAATGTCTCTATTCTTTTATCTTAAATCAGTACACTTTGGTTTGAAACGAAACAATGAGAAAAAAGCGCAACTCGCTATGCTCAATCAACAAGGACAACAGCCTCCACCTGGACCACCTCCAGCCGGAGGTGATAACTCCATGATGATTATTGCTGCGGTGGTTGGAGTAATATTCATTGCAGGCGTAGGCTATGTGATGATGAATAAAAAACAAGCTCCGGTAGTTGCCCCGGTATTAAAAGCAGCTTAATCACTAACACTAAAAACAAAAGCCATGATTATCGGAGAAACATTTCAAGGCGATTATGACGGATACGAGGAAGAAAGTTACGACTATCTGTTCAAACGCAGAACAAAAGAAGAACGCCAGCAAAAGCGTACTGAAAGAAAAGAGAAACGTGCTGAAAAGGAGCAACAAAAACAGGATACCTCTGGAGAAAATAGCAAGCATCCTTTACTTGGCAATTTTGGAATGTTCGATAAGAACAAAAAGAAAAACACCAAAGGTTCTTCCGGTGATACTTCGGGATCTTCCTCAAACGAGGAAGCGAAAAAGACTGCCACAGGTGCAACAACGGGAGCTACGCAGGATAAATCAGAAAGTAGTCCTCCTGCAAATGAAGCAGAAGCAGGAAAGCAGGATACTAAAGACCTTGATAAAAACGGTAAACCTAAAGAAGCTGGTTTCGGGCCAATGTTCGGTTTTGCCATGCTGGGTGTTACTGTATTAGTGATAGGAGCTGTACTCTATGGAACTAACAAACGGTCAAAGGAAATATTACCACCAATGAAAGTCGCAGCATAATTAAAAAATAAAAACACATGGACATTTTAGCAGAGCCAATTGAACAGGAAGTAATAGTTGATGGCGCAACGCCACAGGGAGCTTTGTTTGTTTCGGTAAAAAACACCGGAGCGAACATAGCAACTTTTAACGGAGTATCACTTCCACCCGGAGAGGCAAAGAGCTACTCCTTTGTTGGCAAAGGTTACAAGGCATTGCCTTATGTGGTCAATGGTTCAACCCTGAAAATACTTTACATCCTTTAAAAAATTAAAGCAATGATACAAGCAGAAAAAGCACACCGCATTATGCAGCTATACGAAAGTGATTACGACAATTTTCTTGACAAGCTGAAAGCGAAACGTAAAGCAAAAAAGGCCGCAGCCGCACAGAAAAAAGCAGAGGCAGATAATGCCGACAAGACTGTTTCTGAAGCCGAAGGCTATAAGAAAAAACATCTCGGACAAAAAGCTAAAGACCTTTTGGATAAAGCCGGAGGCATTGAAGGCGCTCAAAGCACTATTCAGAACGTGATGAAATATTTCAAGAGTGATACACCATCTGACTATGACATTAATGTTGGTGGACAAGGTGCAGATCCAAAAGCTGAAAAAACAATTATGGGACTTCCACCCATAGCAGTTTATGTTGGCGGAGCTGTCCTTGTATTAGCAGGAATTTACGGATTGTCCCGCATGATGAAAAACAAAAACGCACCACAACAAATACAAACGCCTGCTCCAGCTTCGGTTGCAGCAGCAGAACCAGTTTTACAAGCAGCAGCATAAACAACATGGTCATTCCTATTCCATCACAACAGCAACGCTTTAAAGTAAAGGTCGGCATCCGTGCCTATGAGCCTTGTGCTTTGGGCGTGAAATGTTATGATGCTACTAAACCCAATACGGATTATATCCGCAGGCGTGTTCCTTTTACAGAAGAATTATTTAAAGGAAAAAATCCAGGATATAAAGAGTTCACCCTTCCCTTCCCGCTTTCTCCCGATCAGCTGATGGTAGAGATGTACGATAAGTCGTATGGAGATGACACCAATTTTCGGGTAGAAAAATTCGAGCTTGAAAAAATGGAGCCGAAAAATGTTTGGGCGGAACCGGAAATGCACAACTTTATTGAGTTCGCACAGGACTTTGCGGTGAAAGCCGGATACCTTCCTACCGGTGTATATGACAGCAAAGACGGAGATTTCCTTATTCAGTATATGCCCATTATCGAGGATGAGGAAGGAAACCCAATGGTAACTCCAGCACGGACCAATCGCAAATCAGGAAGGATACAAGTTGCTCAATCTGCATTTGCAAAATATACCATTCCTGTAAGAGTAGTGGTATTATTCCATGAGCGTTACCATTTTCAGATACCAACCCGGTTGGAAAAACCAGCCGACTTACATGGCTTACGCTTATATCTGGACTTGGGTTTCCCAAGAACGGAAGCGGTTTACGCTACTACTAAAATTTTCAACTCGCATCCTGAATCAGTCGGAATGAGACATAGAGACAGAGTAAAAGACATCGTGAATTTCATTGACAACTATTCAGGTAGAGAACACTTAAAAATGAAAACCAACTAATGAAAGGTGGACGTAACATAGGTACTAATGGTTTGGCGCAAAGCCTCAAAAAGATTTTTGCTGAAAAGAAAAAATCTGATGAGGAAAATTTTGTCCAAAAAATCTATGAAGGCACAGATGATAATTTCTTTGAAGCAACCAACTCAAATTTGCGTGCAGCTCTTAATCTTGATAAAAAAAGTGAGAGCTATGAAAAAGATTTAAAACGTTTCGGTACTCGCATTAAATTAATTGATGTTGCGGATGATGCAATTCCAAACAAAAGAATAAAAGAAATTTTACCGCTTAAAAAGCCTGCAAAACCTTCTAACGAAAGGTACAACGAAAAATATGAGAAGGACTTAAAACGTTTCGGAACGCATCAGGGTATTATCCGTGTATCGAATGATGATCCCACGAAAAGGAAAAAACAAAAGCCTTTCCCCACCGATTTCAGTAAAGCAATTTACAAGGCAATGATGAGTAAATGGAAACCACGTGAGGTAACTCCATTTTCCGTTAATCCATATTCAGATATATTCCGTGAGTTTCCAAAGGCTCAGGTAACTATTCAAAATAAATCAACCGAAGAAAAAGAGGTTGTGCTGTGGGGAGCAAATCAGAATATAAGTGTTAGTCCACCAGCTCCAGGAGATGTTCAGGATCATACTATTGTTGCGCAAGTCAGTGTTCCTGCCGGAGTGCATCCACAAGGTATAGTGGTTAACCCCGCAAATCAACTGGTATATATCGCAAATCAATTAAGCGGTACTATCACGGTTTTGGATTCCAACAACCAAGTAGTAAAAGTTATTCAGCTTCAACCAACCTTTCCCGGTTTCTCATCACCTGTTGCATTAGCTGTAAATAGCAAAAGCTCCAGCAGCAAATATGGTTTTGTATATGTAGTATGCTCTGTTGCAAACACACTTGCTGTTATTGATTTAGCATTAAACGTTATAGCTTCCATACCAGTAGGTACACGTCCGGTTGCGGTAGCCTTTAATCCGGTAAATCTTAAAGTTTACGTAGCTAACCTGGTCAGCGATAACGTAAGTGTTATTGATGCAGAAGCCCTAACTGAAATTGTCGGCTCTCCACTTCCAGCCGGAAATGATCCCATAGGTGTAGGTGTAAATCCTGTAAATGGAGACATCTATATTGCCAATTCACTTGCAAATAGCATTACTGTTTATGACAGCGCCAATGCACTTATAACAACTATTCCGGCAGTTGGCCAGTACCCTGTTTCTGTTACTTACAATCCTGCTAACAACAGTATGTATGCAGTAGCAACCACTAACAATTTTGTTTATCAGATTGAAACGCTAACGCATACCATCGTTGGAGCAATTGCAACCGGTAGCAAACCATACAACAGTTTCTTTGATTCTTACAATGGATTCTTATACGTGCAGAATCGTCAGGATAATACTTTCACCATAATCAAACCTGATAATAGTAAAATTGACGGATTAAGTTTCGGTGAACAAAACATCGGTGGAGCTTTTAACAGCTTCAACAATTCAATTTACATTTCTGATACCAGTAACAACACAATCAATGTTATCGGCTATCTGCAAGTAAGCAGCACCATAGTCTTTAACTCTGATTATCCTGAAATGCGGGAAGATTTTCAAAGCAATCCGGCAGTTGTACAACATACAAAATTTGTTGTAACCGGGTTAGAACGCTTAAACAGTTTCCGGTTGAACAAGTTTACTCCAACTGGAACAATCCGAAGTAAACCCATTTCATTTGAATTATATGCAAGTCCTCAAAGTAAGCTGAATGTGGCAGAAGTAACAGAGCTGGCCGGAACTGTCATTGATGGAAAAATGAATTGGCGCTTTAAGCTGCCGGGACTGCACACAGTAAGTATCCTGGTATGGTATCGCCAGTTTGAAGTACGAGAAATTCTAAGCCCAAAAAATCATAAATCAAACAATTAAAAATCAACAACCATGAACAACAAATTAAACTACTTAGTAATTCACTGCACAGCAACACCTGAAGGCAGACCAGTAAGCAAAGATGATATTATCCGCTGGCATACAAGTCCGGTAAACCAGGGAGGACGTGGATGGAACCGTCCCGGATACGCTGACATTATAGAGCTTGATGGAGATTTAGTAAACATCATTCCTTTTAACACAGATGACTTTGTGGATCAGTGGGAAATCAGCAACGGTGTTGTTGGATTGAACGGCAACTCCCGTCATATCGTGTATGCAGGTGGGATGGACAAAGAGAACAAATCTCCTAAAGATACACGCACCAAAGAACAATTAGCAACCCTTGAAGTGTATGTAAAATATACCGTTAAACGCCATCCGAAAATTTTAGTATTGGGACACAACGAAGCTCCAAACGCACATGGTAAGGCTTGTCCAAGTTTTAACGTGGGAGAATGGTTGCGCTCCATCGGTATAACTGAAGCTAATATTTATCACAAACCGGTTGTGGAAGAAAAAAAGGAAGAAGTTGCAGCAACAACGGCAGAAACAAATTCCAATGAAGCAGAGGCATGAGAACGATACTCATACTTGCAGCTGGGGTATGGATTGGCAGGGAGGTATTTACAACATTATCCAGGAATCAGGCGAGAGAACGTGAAATAAAAATTCGCAAGCAACTGGAAAAATTTATCAGAGAAAACCTGCCAAACCTTCAACCTGATGAGATGCAAAAAGAGGTTGAAAATATTTTAAAATAGACGAAATGGCAACAGTAATTCAAGACATAATCATTCCTGAGAAAAGTTCCGAATGTTCGGAATGGATAAGTTATTTTAAAAAGCTGGAAGAAAAGTTTGGAGCTGAAAACGCTAAAACTATTTGGTTAAAAACATGGCAGGTGAATGGCTCAACAGCTTCCTGCACAACTCGTCCAGACTTTAACGCTTTTTTCAAGAAACAAGATATTGATGTTACTAACCTTGCTACCGCAGCAGTTGCATCGGCAGCAGACTTAGGAGGAAGTATTATGGGCCTTGGGAAAGGCATTACTAAAGTGCTGACCTATGGAGTTCCGATTGTCGCAACTGCAATAATTGCAGCTATCCTGTATGCCATTGTCAAAGTAGCTAAAAACACAACTGCATCCGATGTTGCAGCATTAACACCGCAAGGGAGGGCGGCTTCTTTACTAAAATGAAAACTGCCGCTATAAAACTTGCACAATCCAATCCTAAAACTCTTATAACGGTAGGTGTTATAAGTATTGCAGGAGTGTGGATTGGTGTCGCTGTTTATAAAAACAAAATTAAAAAGCGAGACCAAAAAGCCATTGCTTTTTTCAGTGAACTGCAAAGAGATATTGCACCTGATTCAGTTGGATTGGTGGAAAGCAATGCTTTTGACATACGTTATTGGGAAAATATTAGTAAGAAAATAAAAAAACCAATGTACTTGCTCACAGTAGCAAGCGCAAAAGGCTATGCCAAAGACATACGTGATTCATGGGGAGTATTCAATGATGACGAAGATAAAATTTACAGCGTATTCCGTGCCTTAAAAGACCAAGTGCAAGTATCACAAGTAGCTTATCAATACTACATGGATCCGAAAGGAGATAAGATTAACCTGATTGACGATCTGAAAAGCAGATTGAGCAAAGAGGAAGTCGGGCAAGTACTTGACATCGTGAAAAAGCTACCTCAATATCGTTTGGGAGAAACATCAAAAAAATAAACAATGGCAGAGACAACACAAGATAAAGAACAAAAAAAGGGACTATTAAAAAAGTATCTCGATAACACGTTTGGAGATGAAGGATTGAGAACGGATGTAAAAATTACACTCACCAATGATACCATTTTCAAGTTCGTGGCTGCGGTAGTAGGAGCCACTACATTAAGCACAATTGCTTATTACATGATAAAATCAATGTTCACAAGCAAATCACAGTAACACGATGAAGAAAGCACTTATAGCCGTTTTTTCGATTTCCCTGACAGCCGGAACACTTTACCTGACTTATTCACAGGTGAAGGATTATTTTATTAAAAAACTGGTGAAGTCTTGGACAGAGGAAACGAAAAAACAAAAAAAAGAATTGAGCGAAGAACAAATAAAACATCTCAAAGAGGAACTGGACAAGCTCTATTTATGGGAAGTAAAGCTACTGGCGAACTATTCAGAGAAAGCGATTCAGCGTGCGCCTGAAAAGGAGCTTGCTCCAATGATTGCAAAGCTCAAAGAAAAAAAGATAATGGAAAAAGCTGATCTGAAAACAGTAGATACAATTCTTTTCGGCACTTAATAAACAATTAAAAAATAATCCTATGGAAACGCTAACCGAAATCATTGCACAGATTAAAAACTACATGACTGCTTTGGACTGGCAGTATATTATCACATTCATCATTATCTGTTATGGTATTAACCATTACAAGGTAAAGGAAGGATTACAAAAAGTTACCGGAACACAAACACGCACACGTTATCGTGTAATCATTATTGGGATCCTTTATGGAACGGGATTGTATTTTCTACGAGGATATAAATTGCAGCAGGTTGAAAACTTGTTCCAGTCTTTCATTTTCGCATTAGTGTTTCACAAATTTATTGTTGAAGCACTCTTGTATTGGCTGGCTAAACACGCCTTACCGGAATCTATTTCAAAACACTTACTGGACGAAGAACAATTAAAAAAGATTACAGGTAATGAAGATAAATAATATCATAACTTCTATTCTTTTATTCATCTGTTTTGCACTGTATGTAGCATTAGAGTTGAAAATCCCGTGCAAGGATGGTGAAAAAGAATGTGGAGAAAATACAAAACGGCTGGAAGCCAAAAATGATTCAATCAAAAAAAGTAACCTGGTACTGGATGAAAAATATCGCAGCCTTCAATTAAAAGCGGATAGCCTTCAGGAAAAACTTTCCAGTATTAAACAAACCGTAGTTCAATTAAAAAATAAACAACATGAAAAAATTATTGCCATTGATAGTCTTAACAGCCATGAGCTTTTTGGCTTCTTCTCAAAGTTTAATGCCGAAAGTAATAATACAAGATAAGGATACGCTTTTCTGTTTCACAATGCCGCAGAGCAAAATCATTGCGAAACATTTAGAGAACAGTATGTATTGCGATTCTGTATTAGTGAAAACGGAAAATGAAGTGGAACTATTAAACCAGTTACAGGCTGTCAATGATAGTTCCATACTGGTACTCAAAATGAAAACGGATAATCAGCAATATATTATCAATAACCAAGAAAGAGTTATTGGAAATCTAAATGCAGATATGAAACAATCTGAAAAGAAATACAGGAATGAACGTTGGCAGAAACGGTTATTCGCTGCCGGCACATTCCTATTCGCAGCATTGGCCATTTTAAAATAAAAATTACTCACTAAATAAGAATACACATGAGCTTCATTGGAGGTTATCAAAGCGATGTAAATCTCAACGATATTAAATACGTTGGAGATTTCCCAGCCGATCATTCACTCGGAGGATACGGCATTGCAATCGGAACAAACGGTTATGTTCTAACACTCAATCCGGTTTTATCACAATACAGAGATGGTTTAACGCTGGAAGTTAAATTCCAAAATACCAATACCGGAGCCTCACTTATTAATGTGAATGGGAAAGGGAATGTTCCTATTAAAAAAATAGTCGATAATAATTTGGTTGACGTTGAGCCAAATGATCTAAAGGCGAATCAACAATACATATTAATCTTTGACGGAACCGTGTTCCAGGTTGCGAACCTGGACGACAATTCTCCATTGCCTTTAGCAGACGAGAACAAACCGGGTATTTCAGAGAGAGCAACACAAGGAGAGGTAAATACAGGAGCAGACGATGAGAGACATATCACCGCTTTAAAACTTACTAATTGGTTTTTAACCAAAGTAGCTTCAGAAGCTACTCCCGGCATATCAATGATTGCAAGCCAGGCAGAAGTCAATGCCGGAGGAAATGATTTGAAATTTGTTACGCCTGCTAAGCTCGCTTCTTATGTGGCAGATAAATTAACCGGTCTTTGGAAAGATAAAGGATTAATAAATGCTTCCACCAATCCAAACTATCCGGCAGGACAAATCGGAGATGCTTATACGATCAGCGTTGCCGGTAAAATAGGTGGCGCACTTGGTGATGATGTACAGGTGCGTGATGTGATTTATTGTACGGCCAATAATCCCGGAGGAAATAAAGCAGCCGTAGGAAATAGCTGGAATATTATTCAATCCAATTTAGTTCAGGCAACTGAAGCTATTGCTGGCTTTGCTCAAATAGCTACACAAGCAGAAGTGAATGCCGGAGTGGATAATTCTAAATATTTAACTCCGTTAAAACTTGTAACGTGGTTTGCTGCTCAACTTGCAACGGAAGCCCAAGCCGGAATTTCAGAAAGAGCAACGCAAGCTGAAGTAAACGCTGGTGCGGATGACCTAAGACATATTACTCCTTTAAAATTAGTTACCTGGTTTGCATCACAGCTTGCTACGGAAGTTCAGGCTGGAATTTCGGAACGGGCAACTCAAGCGGAAGTGAATGCCGGAACAGATGATGTACGTTATGTATCACCACTTAAACTTACAACGCTGTTAAATACAGTAGTTCAACAAGCAACTGAAGCTATCAAAGGCATTGCTGAAATAGCTACACAAGCAGAAACAGATGCGGGACTGGATGACAGCCGCATCATTACCCCTCTGAAATTACAGGTAAGGCTGAATAATTACATTAATCGTGAATCCATTCTTTTACTTCCGGTCGCAAATGTTAATCCTAATTTCTATTTCACTCCCGGAAGAAACCAAATAGCTTTAGTAAATGGGAACCTTGTTGTTGTAAGAGATTTCAGGTTTAAACCTAATACTGTTCCTGCCGTAGTTTCAACGCATGTATTGAATTTTCCTAAACCTGTAAATGGAGGTGCAGGATTTTCAGGAATACTGATAAGTAATGTAGGTGAACGGTTTATGTATTCTATTGACAGCAATGGCCGGGTATCCCTGTTTGGAACATTCAACCAGGCTAATGACGAATTGCTTTTTAACATCAATCCTTATGTTGCCAAATTCCCGATAGAATATTATCCAACTCAACCACCATCGTAAAAACATAAAAGATCATGGCATTTGGCGGTGGATATGAAAGCGACCTTGTATGTAGTCAAACCAATCTGTACTTTTAAGCCTAAATAACTTTGGACATTTTCTTTTTTAAAATTAGTTAATTTTTTTGATTTTTATTAGCAGTCGTAAAATTATTTCCAACTGCGGACTTTGGCTTTTTTAAGGA